>NZ_JBITIZ010000001.1:1016707-1017306 GCF_044459525.1 Streptosporangium sp. NPDC050284 | reverse complement strand
GGGCGCGGCGCGGGGCGGGGGCGGGGGGGCGGCGGCGCGGGGCGCGCGGCGGGGCGGCGGCGGGTGGTCGGCGGCCCGCCCCCCGCCCCCCCCCCCCCCCGGCCGGATGGGCGCCCCGGGACCGGGGCGTGATCGCGCTCCACCCCTCACGAGCGCCCCCAGGGGGGCGACGCCGGATCGGCCAGGCGACGACCGCGCCCGGAGCAGGCATGTTTACCCCCTCCTCTGGAGGAGAGGGGACCTGTCGAAGTGGACAAAACTTCACAACGGGAGGGATAACACCATGGGTCACGACGACAAGATCGCCAACAAGACCGAAGAGCTCGGGGGCAAGGTCAAGGAAGGCGCGGGACGCGCCACCGGTAACGAGCGGCTTGAGGCCGAAGGCAAGGCCGACCAGACCGAGAGCAACCTCAAGCAGGCAGGGGAGAAGGTCAAGGACAGTGCGAAGAAGGTCAAGGACGCCTTCAAGAGCTGACTCGCGACTCATATGGCGGTGGGGGGGGGGGGGGGGGGGGGCCCCCCCCCCCCGGGGGGGGGGGGGGGGGGGGGGCCCCCCCCCCCCCCCCCCCCCCCCCCCGGCCGAGGGGGGGGGGGGT